>NZ_JAFREH010000020.1:0-37097 GCF_017377625.1 Faecalibacterium sp. Marseille-Q3530
CCGGTAGCCCATCGCGCCGCCCGCCAGCCCCGCCGCAAAGAAAAGGGTGGGGAACAGCAGGGTCACGGTCAGGCCGGGCAGGGTAGAGCGGGAGATGAGGGTGAGCAGGGCGCAGAGGGCAAAGGGTGCTCCGGCGGGAGCAAAAAAGATGAGACTGCGCTGTTCTGTCCGGGCCAGAAGATCCGGCGGCATCCGAAATTCGGGCAGAAGCTCCCGGAAGAGCGCTTCCTCCCCGGAACGGTAAACGAAGAGCGGCAGCTCCGGGGAGCAGCTGCCCGCCGTCACGAAGACCGGCCAGCGCCGCATCAGCCGGGCAAAGGGGGAAAGGCGGACGTCGGCAAAGCTGATCTGGTCGCTCTTCACCCGGCACTCGAACCGGTCCAGCCAGCCGCCGCGGCTGCCGATCTGGGTGCTGGTGTGCCAGACCTCGTAGTGCACCGTCTGCACAAAGCTGCGCAGCAGGCTCAGCCCCAGCAGAAAGCCGGAGAAGGCCAGCAGCCAGGCCGCACCGGCGGGCAGCCACCGCGCCGCCAGCCCGGCCAGAAAGTTGATCTGCGCAAAGGCCAGCTCATAGCGGTCCGGGCCCTGCTGCGTCTGCCGGATGGCCAGCAGAAAGAGCGCCAGCGTGGAAAGGCTGTTGGCTCCCAGCAGCCCCAGCGCCGCCCGCTCGCCGCCTTTGGGCCGGTGCAGACTGGGGGCCTCGATGGGGAGCAGCTGGTCGGCCAGATGCTGCGCATCGGCCCGGCGGAGGCAGAGGGTCAGGGTGCGCTGTTTCGGTTCGCCCACGGGATAGAGCGTCACCCGGCTGGCCCCGGCCAGCCGGTAATAAAACGGCCGCTCGATGGTCAGTGCTGCCAGCGAAGCGCCCCGCACCGTCCGGTCGAACCGGAACAGCAGCTTCCAGTGGAGGCAGAAGGTGCCGCTTTCATCCAAAGACCAGCTGCTCGCGTGGAGGATGACCCAGCTCAGCGCACAGACCAGCAGAAAGAGGATGAGATCCTGCCGGAGCGCTGCCCGCAGCGCCGCCCAGTTGCGCTCAAACAGCACGCGGAGGAGCGGCACCAGATAGAGCACCAGTGTTTTGCGGAGGACCCGCAGGGCGGCAAAGGGGTGCAGACGATGTTCGGTCATGGGGCGTCCTCCGCAAGGGCACAGGCCAGCGCCGCCGCCTGTGCTGCGGGCACGGCAGGCACCAGCACCCGTGCGCCGGGAGCCGAGATGACCAGCACCGTGGCTCCGGCCAGCCGCAGCAGCGGCGAGCGGAACTGCTGGACGCCGGTCACGGCCCGGCGGGGCACCACCCGCCGCACCGGAAAGGTGATGCCGGCATAGATGGTCAGGGTGTGTTCCCCCAGCACGGCAGCATAGCTGCAGGCCCGCGCCCGCAGCAGGGCCGTGAGCACGGCCCAGAACAGGCAGAAGACCGCCCCGGCGGGAATGCTCTGCCAGAAGGCGAACGGCGCAAGGAACAGCCCGGCTGCCGCTGCCCAGATGCAAAGCACCGCCCGGCCCTTGGGCGGGATGACCAGCGCCGTGCGGCGCAGCTCCCGCTCGGTCATTTGCCGCTGAGCCCCCACGCCTCGGTCAGCAGGTGGAGGGTGTCATCCTGTGTCAGGAGCAGGATGCGGTCCCATGGCAGCAGAATGGTGTTGCCGTGGGGGATGATGAGCTCGGTGTCGCGGGTGATGCTGACCAGGATGGCATCGCCGGGGATGGGGATGTCCATGATGGCCTTGCCCGCGTAGAGGAAGTTCTCTGGCAGCAGGATCTCGTTCAGGCTGGCCGTGCCGCCGCCCAGCGAGAGCAGCTGGCGGATGGTGTCGGTCTCGATCTCCCGCTCCAGAATGTGGCTCAGGTTGTCGGTGCCGCAGACCACGGTGTCCACGCCGAGGGTGTGGAGCAGTTCCCGGTTCTTGGGATTGGAGGCACGGGCCACGGTGCGGTCGACGCCGAACTCCCGCTTCGCGATCTGGCAGGCGATGAGGTTGTCCTCATCCGAGCCGGTCACGGCCACAAAGGCGTCGCAGCTGGCCGCGTCGGCGCTGCGCAGGGTATCCATATTGATGGAATCGCCGCAGATGACCGGGATGTCCAGCTGGTCGGCCAGCATCCGGCACTGCGCTTCCACCGGTTCGATGATGACAACGGAATGGTGGTTGGCCAGCAGGCTCTGGGCCAGATACCGCCCCACGCGCCCGCCGCCGGCAATACAAACTTTCATACAAAACCTCGATATTACTTAAAGTTTATCTTTTTTGCCGCCGCAAGGCGGCCGGAGAGGGCTTACTTTGCCAGTGCCCGGAACACGGCCTGTTCTGTGAGGATGGTGGGGCAGATGGTCTCCAGCCCATAGACCTTGTGGTAGAGCACTTGCAGATGCGGGTCCGAGACGCGGCAGATGACCTTTTCGCGCTGGAAGATGCTTTTGGCGATCTGCGCCGCCATCAGGTTCACCGAGTCGTCCTCGCTGACGGCAGCCACGGCGTCGCAGTTCTCGATGCCGCCCTGCTTGAGGACGTCGGGGTCGGTGGGGTCGCCCACCAGAGCCGTGCCGCCAAAGTTGTAATCGTCGAAGCTGTCCAGCCGCTTGAGCTGCTCGGAGTCCTTCTCGATCAGGGAAATGTCGTGGCCGATGTGTTCCAGGTCGCGCACCAGGGCGGCACCCACCTGGTCGCAGCCGATGACAAGAATGTTCATGGATGATACCTCGCTGTTTTCAGAACACAGAAGATCCTGCGTCAAAATGGTCCCACAAAGGGGAAATGGAGCTGCCCCCAGTATAGCATATTTCCCGGCACAGATAAATAGAGAAGCTGTCACCGGGGCGGAACTGTAAAAATTTGAAAATTTCCGTGCGGAAGACCGCATAGTATGGTATACTGAACGGAGAGTCTGAAATCGACAAACGATCAGCGCATCGTTTTGCGCTGCACAGGAGGAACCAAATGTTTTTTGAAATATTGAAAGCCATCCTGATGGGCATCGTGGAGGGCATCACCGAGTGGCTGCCCATCTCGTCCACCGGCCATATGATCCTGGTGGAACAGCTCATCCATTTCAACGCCAGCGAAGAGTTCATGTCCATGTTCCGCGTGGTCATCCAGCTGGGTGCCATCCTTGCGGTGGTGGTGCTGTTCTGGAACAAGCTCTGGCCCTTCGGCATCCGGCACGGCCGGGTGGCGTCCAAGCCGGAAGTCTGGCAGCTCTGGTTCAAGGTGGTGGCTGCCACCCTGCCCGTGCTGGTCATCAGCCCGCTGGACGACTGGTTCGAGGCGCACTTCTACAATTACATCACCGTGGCCGCTATGCTGATCCTGTACGGCGTCCTCTTCATCGTGGTGGAGAACCGCCGCACCGCGCCCCATGTGGCCAAGCTGGAACAGATCACCTACCGGGAAGCCTTCCTCATCGGCGTGTGGCAGATGCTGGCCATCATCCCCGGCACCTCCCGCTCCGGTGCCACCATCGTGGGCGGCCTGCTGCTGGGCCTCTCCCGCGCTTGCGTGGCCGAGTTCACCTTCTATCTGGCCATCCCGGTCATGGCAGGTGCCTCGCTGCTGAAGGTGGTCAAGTTTGCCCTTTCCGGCGCAGCCATCACCGGGTCGGAGGTCGCCGTCCTCGTCACGGGCTGCGTCGTGGCTTTCGTGGTCAGCCTGGCCGCGATCCGCTTCCTGATGGATTACGTCAAGCGCCACAACTTCAAGTTCTTCGGCCTGTACCGCATCGTTCTGGGCGTCATCGTCCTGGCCGTTGCTGCGGTCAGCGCCATTGCATAAAGAAATTCTGCCCCGTATCTGTGCAGTGCGCCTGCCAGCTGCGGGGCATTTTGCGTCCACCGAATTGCACCCATCCACCGGCTGTGCTATACTGAAAACATAAGAGAGATCCCGGCGGCGGGGAAGCGCCGCAGGATTCAACCAAAACAAGAGGAGACTGCAATGGAAGGATCGACTGTTTACTTTACGGATTTCCGCTGTCCGGTGGGCACCAGCCTGACGGAAAAGCTGCGCCGCCTGTGCCTTGCGGCGGGCATCAAAACCATCGACATGGACGGCAGGTTCGTTGCCATCAAGATGCACTTTGGCGAGCTGGGCAACCTGGCGTTCCTCCGCCCCAACTACGCCAAGGTGGTGGCAGACCTGTGCCGGGAGCAGGGCGGTCTGCCCTTCCTGACCGACTGTAACACGCTGTATCCGGGCAGCCGCAAGAATGCGCTGGAGCATCTGGCCTGTGCGCAGGAGAACGGCTTCTGGCCCATGACCACCGGCTGTCAGATCCTTATCGGCGACGGCCTGCGCGGCACCGATGAAGTCGAGGTGCCGGTGCCCAACGGCGAATACTGCAAGACGGCCAAGATCGGCCGCGCCATCATGGATGCGGACGTCTTCATCAGCCTGACCCACTTCAAGGGCCACGAGTCCACCGGCTTCGGCGGTACCATCAAGAACATCGGCATGGGCTGCGGCTCCCGCGCGGGCAAGATGGAGCAGCATGCTTCCGGCCACCCGGCCGTGCAGGAGAGCCTGTGCCGCGGCTGCCACCGCTGCGCCAAGGAGTGCGGTTCCGACGCCATTGTATACAACGAGCAGAACAAGGCTGTCATCGACCAGGACAAGTGCAAGGGCTGCGGCCGCTGCATTGGTGCCTGCAACTTCGATGCCATCTATTCCCAGTGCGACAGCGCCAATGAGATGCTGGACCGCAAGATGGCCGAATACGCTGCCGCAGTCTGCTATGACCGCCCGACCTTCCACATCAGCCTTGTGCAGGACATCAGCCCCAACTGCGACTGCCACTGCGAGAACGATGCGCCCATCCTGCCGGATATCGGCATGTTCGCCTCGTTTGACCCGGTGGCGCTGGACCAGGCCTGCGCAGATGCCTGCCTTGCCGCTGCGCCGCTGCCCAACAGCCAGCTGGGCCAGAACCTTGCAAAGCCGGGCTGGAACTGCCACCACGATAACTTCAAGGACTCCAACCCGAACATCGAGTGGAAGGCAACGCTGGAACAGGCCGAAAAGATCGGCATGGGCACCCGCCGGTACACCCTGAAAAAAGTCTGAGATAACGCAAACGAGCCACGGCGAAACGCCGTGGCTCGTTCTGTTTGCTGGACTTAATATTCGCTGGATGCCGGGACAAGGGCGTCGATGACGTCCTGCAGGGCCTGCCAGTTCTCTTCCGAGCAGTCGGGCAGCTCTTTGGCATTCAGGCCGGCATCCTCGATGCGGCCGGTCATGCTGGACGTGTCGGTCAGCAGGGCGTTGGCGTCCTCCTTGATGAGGGGCCAGGCGTCTGCAAAGCTGTCCTGCTCATCGGTGGAGAGGCTGTCGTACCACTCGGTATAGGCGTCTTCAATGACATCGGTGGTCTGCATGGCCAGATTGCCGTTCTCGGCCCAGCTCAGCAGGGAATCCGCCGCGATGACCGACTTCAGCGAGCAGCCCGAAACGCCGGGGCCCCAGCCCAGGCAGGGCGCAAAGGCGTCCTGCGTGGAGGCGGGGGAGAAGATGGAGTTGTCGCTCTCATCCAGATTCGGGGTCAGCTTGCCGGTGTTGGCCTGCGTCGTGGAAGAAGGGATGCTCTCGCTGGACGCAGCGGAGCTGGACGACGAAGCGGCCTCGCTGCCGTCGGTTCCGGACGAAGTGCTGCATCCGGCCAGCAGGCAGGCGAGCAGGGCTGCACACACCAGCAGGGAAAGGATACGGTTGCGGATCATAGCGTGTTCCTCCTTTTATCGGTTCCCGGTCAAAGCCGGGGGAGCTCTGGGTACAGTTCTAGTATACTGTTCCGCTGCGCGGTTGTCAATTGTCGTGTGCAGGACGAATTTCAACCCGCCCTGTGCAAATTGTACAAACTTTGACAGTAATTTTTGCCTTCGGGCAGGATTGACAATTTTTGCGCTGTCTCGTATAATTCATTCGTAAAATAAAATGGGCTGGCCGGTGCGCTATGCCGGAAAGGAGGACAAACAAGTGCAGAAATTCCTGCAAAAGCTCGAAGGAGTCTCGCAGGCGCTTCTGGACCCGCTGTCTTATCTGACGGCGGCGGGCCTGCTGCTGGTGGTGGGGGCACTGCTCACCAGCAGCCCGCTGCGCCAGCTGCTCCCGGTGCTGAACTGGACGCCGATCCGCCTTGCGGGCGGGCTGCTGTACAACAGCATGATGGTGATCGTCAACAACCTCAGCATCTTCCTCTGCGTGGGCATCGCCGCTGCGCGCACCCGCACCGAAAAGCAGGAGGCCGCACTGCTGGCCCTCATGGCCTATCTCGTCTTCCTGACGGCCAACCACACGACGCTGGAGATCCTGGGCCGCCTGGCCGAGGCCGACGGCCTGACCGGCCTTGCCGCCACGGGTCAGACGAGCATCCTGGGCATCCAGGTCATGGACACCGGTGTGGCGGGCGGCATCCTGCTGGGCTTTGCCGCCGCGAAGATCTTTGACCACACCTGCGAAACGCAGTTCACCGGGCTTGTCACGCAGGTGTATTCGGGTCTGCGGTGGTCGTTCCTGTGCATCGCGGCTTTTGCGGCGGCGTTCGGGATGGCGGTCTGCTTTGTCTGGCCGCCCCTGCAGGAGGGCATCCGCGCCATGACGGGCTGGATCGCAGCTTCGGGCCATGTGGGCATTTTTCTGTATGGCTTCCTCGAACGGCTGCTCATCCCCACCGGCCTGCACCATCTCATCTATATGCCGTTCCAGTTCTCGGCGCTGGGTGGTTCCATGACTGTGGGTTCGGTGACCTACACGGGAGCCTATATGGTCACGATGGCGGAATACTCCTACGGCCTGCCCCTGACCGATGACGTCGTCTGGATGTACACCGGCTTCACCAAAACGTTCGGCTATCTGGGCATCGCGGCGGCGTTCATCCTCACTGCCAAAAAGGAGCGCCGGAAGCGCACAGCTGCGGCCATCCTGCCGCTGGCGGTCACGGCATCGCTGGCGTCCATCACCGAACCGGTCGATTTCCTGTTCTGCTTCGTCTCGCCGGTGCTGTGGGTGCTCCATGCGGCCCTTGCAGGCGGCTTCATGGTCCTGCTGAATGCGCTGCAGGTCCGGGCGTTCACCTCCAACCTGCTGGGTTCGCTGGTGTTCAACCTGAGTGCCGCCCCGCAGCAGATGCATCGCGTCCCACTGCTCTACCTGCTGGGCGTTCTGGAGATCCTGACCTATGCGGTGGTCTTTTCGGCCATCATCCGTGTGTTCGACCTGCCCACGCCCGGCCGGGCACCGGAGCGGGAAACAGCCGCGCGGCAGATCGACCCGGAAGGCATCCGGCGGCTTTTGGCGGCGCTGGGCGGGCCGGGGAACATCTGCACGGTGGACAACTGCTTCACCCGGCTGCGCATCACCGTGAAAGATCCCGACCGGCTGGATACGGCGGCGCTGCTGGCCATGCCCCATAAAGGGCTGGTGCAGGACGGCCCCTATTTGCAGCTGGTCTGCGGTTTGCAGGCAGCACAGGTGCGCCGGGCCGTGGACCGGGAGCTGGAACAGTGTGCGGCGGTCTGAGTTGCTTTTTGGAAATGCAAGGGATATAATTGGAACGAACCTCTCCGTCATCGCTGCGCGATGCCACCTCCCCTGATAGGGGAGGCATTGGCAGTCGGATGAAACTTGCTGGATACGCCAGAGGCTCCCCTGTTAGGGGAGCTGGCGGGCCGAAGGCTCGGCTGAGAGGTTGGGAATAAAAGAAACAGAAGGAGAACCCAAGATGCAGAAGTTTGAATTAGAGGGTCTGTTTGATTTTTTGAACAAAGGCGTCAGCGCCTTTCACTCTGCCGCCGCAGCAGCGGCCATTCTGGAGGCCAACGGCTATGAGGAGCGCCCCGAAAGCGCAGCCTGGGAGCTGGTGCCCGGCGGAAAATACTACACCACCCGCAACGGTTCGGCAGTGCTGGCCTGGCGGATGCCCAAAGGGGAGCTGACCGGCTGGCATGTCACGGCCAGCCACAGCGATTCCCCCACCTGGAAGATCAAGGAGCTGGACGGCGGCAAGGACGCCGTGTTTGCCCGCGCCGAGACCGAGGGCTACGGCGGCATGATCATGCCCACCTGGCTGGACCGTCCCCTGAGCGTGGCGGGCCGCATCCTTGTCCGGACGGAGAACGGCGTGAAGAGCATTCTCGTCCATCCGGACCGTGCGCTGGCCTGCATCCCGAACCTTTGCATCCACTTTGACCACGAGGTCAACAAGGGGAAGAACTACAACCCGCAGGTCGATCTGCAGCCCATCTTCGGCGCGGCGGGCACCACCCTGCGGCAGGTGCTGGCCGAAGAGGCCGGCGTCCGGGCCGAAGACATCCTCGACAGCGACCTCATGCTCTGCACCTGCGAGCAGGCCGTGCGCGTGGGCCTGAAGGGCGAGTATTTCATGTCCGGCCGCATCGACGACCTGGAGTGTGCCTACACCACTCTGTGGGGCTTTTTGCAGGGCCGCGGCGAAGAGGAAGGCCGCGGCGACATCTGGGTCATGTTCGACAACGAAGAGGTCGGTTCTTCCAGCCGTCAGGGCGCACAGGGCACCCTCATGGCCGATGTGCTGGCCCGCATCGAAGAAAAGCTGGGCGTCACCCGTGAGCAGAGCATCCGTGCCTGCACCAACAGCCTGCTGCTGAGCGCCGACAACGGCCACGCCACCCATCCCAACCACCCCGAAAAGAGCGACCCCGCCCATCCGGTCACGCTGGGCGGCGGCGTCCTGCTGAAATCCAACGCCCGCCAGACCTACACCACCAGCGGCCTGACCGGTGCGGCCTTCAGCGCCATCTGCCAGAAGGCCGGTGTGCCGGTGCAGTTCGCGTCCAACCGCGCCGATGTTCCCGGCGGCTCCACGCTGGGCAACCTGCTGGGCCACCAGATTTTGATCCCGATGGTGGACATCGGTCTGGCCCAGCTGGCGATGCACTCTTCCATGGAGACCGCCAGCTGCATCGACGCCGAGTACATGGCCAAGGCCGTGGCCGAATTCTATAACACCCCCATCTCTCAGCCGAAGGATGGCGAGTGGAAGCTGGGCCTGTGAGCCCGGTCGTCGGGCGGTTTGCCCCCAGCCCCAGCGGGCGGCTGCATCTGGGCAACCTTGCGTGCAGCCTGCTGGCCTGGCTGAGCGCCAGACATGCGGGCGGGCGCATCGTCCTCCGCATCGAGGATCTGGACGCAGAGCGCTGCCCCCGGAAATACGCAGACCTGCTGGAAGAAGACCTGGCCTGGCTGGGCCTCGTCTGGGACGAGGGCGGGAGCCGGGGCGGCCCCCACGGCCCCTATTACCAGAGCGAATGCGCAGAGATCTACACCCGCGCGTATCAGATGCTCGAAGCGCAGGGGCTGGTCTACCCCTGCTTCTGCTCCCGCGCACAGCTCCATGCGGCCAGTGCGCCCCACACCTCGGACGGCAACGTCGTCTACCCCGGCACCTGCCGGGATCTGACGCCTGCCCAGATCGCGGAAAAGCGCCGGGTCAAGGCACCGGCCTACCGGCTCAGAGTGCCCGATGAGGTCATCACCTTCCGGGATGGCTGCATGGGCCTCCACAGCGAGAACCTGCTGTGGGACTGCGGCGACTTCTACCTTCGCCGGGCAGACGGCGTCTTCGCCTACCAGCTGGCCGTCGTCGTGGACGATGCCCGGATGGGCGTCACCGAAGTCGTGCGTGGGGCAGACCTGCTCTCCTCCACGGCGCGGCAGCTCTATCTGTACCGTCTGCTGGGCCTGACGGCCCCGCAGTTTGCCCACTGCCCGCTGCTGCTGGCCCCGGATGGGCGGCGGCTGTCCAAGCGGGACGGCGACCAGAGTCTGGAGAACCTCCGGGCAAAATACACCGCCGAAGAGATCGTGGGAAAACTGGCCTACGTCTACGGCTTGCAGGAAGAACCTGCCCCCCGCACACCGGAGAGCCTCGTGGCAGACTTTTCATGGGAAAAAGTCCCCCGGCACGACATCTGCCTGCCGGAAGGATTGTTTTAAGCAGCAAAAAAAGCACCTGCGGCGCAGGTGCTTTTTTGCTGTATGAAGCTCAGGGATTCTGCAAAATGCGGGACTCGCTCCGCTCCAGCGAGGAGGCGGCGCTGTCCACTACCATGGCCAGCAGGATGCCCATGACCACATCGATGCAGCTGTGCTGTTTGAGCAGCACGGTGGAGGCGATGATGGACAGGCACAGCACCGCAGACGCCGGGCGCATCCAGCGGCGGCGGGGCTCTTCAAAGATGCGGCTGCGGTAGTAGGCCATCATCAGAGTGACCGAGTTGAAGACATGGATGGACGGGCAGACATTGGTGGCAGTGTCGGTGGAGTAGAGCTGACGGACGATCCGGGCGAAGATGTCCGAACCGTAGACGCGGTAGGGGCGGAGGTCCAGCCCGTTGGGGAGGATGACATAGACCGCCAGCGCGATGGTCATGCCCGCAAAGAGCGGCAGGCAGAGCCGCCAGAAGTCCGCGCGCGGGGCCTTCCACAGCAGATAGAACAGGGTGAACGGGATCCAGATGAACCACGCCAGATAGGGGATGACGGCATACTTGCAGAAGGGGATGAGGTCATCCAGATGGCAGTGGACCCAGACTTCCGGCACGGTGATGTTGACTTCGAGCCAGTGGAACACCGAGAGATAAAACACAAGATAGAACGCCATGAACCAGATGGGATGGCGGGAAAACCAGTTTCGCATGGAACACACTTCCTTTGTTTGGAGTTGGAAGGCAGAGCCTTCTTAAAGTTCTTAGCAGCGTATCATTATACGCCGGTCATCGTGCAAAAACAAGCCCTAAACAGGACAACTTCTCTAAAATATCTGTGAAAAATTTGTGCGACATGGGAAATTCGGGGGAGAGAGAACGGCTCCGGAACCGCCCTCTCTGAAAGGAATACGATCCAGAAACGGATTTTCCTGCAAAAGGGTACAAAAAAACCAGCCGCTTGCGCGGCTGGCGTTCGGGGAATCCGTCAGTTCCAAGGGGTCGCGGTCACTTCGTAGTCGTCATAGGCGGCATCCTTGTAGTGCAGGATGCTGTATGTGGCAGTTCCACCGGCAGGGATGCTCAGCAAAAGAGTCGGCGCATCGACCGAGACGAGATGGCCGTTCTTTTTCAGGAAGAGAGAGACCTTCACTTTTGTGGCGTAACGGCTGGTGTTGTTCACCGCACCGGAGAAGGTATTATAATCGACTTTGGAGTTCTTGGTCTCAGTCGGCTTCAGGATGAGCAGATCGCTGGTCCGCACGACCTGTTCCGGGGTCAGATAATCCGTGGAAGAGGTCAGTGAGTAGCCCGTGGGGTGGAAACCAGTGTAGCTTTTTGTGTACATGAAGCAGACGGTATCGCCGGGTGCGATGACCGGAGAAAATGTGAAGTCCGTTCGTTTCTCCCCGGCAGCACTGGTCAGAGTCAGGCCCAGACGCACCTTGACGCTGTAGGCCGTATTAGGGTTGGTGATGGTGAATCGGTAGTTTGCAGTGTAGGTGCTTTCCTGCGCACCCGGCTGGACCACCGAGGTCATCGAGACCGAGGGCTGCAGCCGGGCGGAGTTGGTGCCGTTTGCGTCATCGGGTTCGGTGCCGGAGTTGGTGCTGCCCGAAGAAGAGCCGTTGCCGCCTTCGCTGCCGCCCGGAACATCGGGCGTCGGGCCGCAGCCGGTCAGCAGGCAGCAGAACAGTGCCAACGTGAGCAAAAGTGCGGTCAGAGAATGTTTCATCAGAGCGCCTCCTTTTCATCCAATCGTTTCCTGCTTCCTATTCTACACGTTTTCGGGCAGGAAAGCAATCCGGAAGCGCAGGCTCAGATGACTTTCTTTTCCAGCCAGCTCCCCTTGAAGAAGCGGATGGCAAAGAAGAGGGAGCGGAACAGCCAGTCCAGGAACATGCCGCCCCAGATGCTGAGCAGATTGCCCTGATGCAGGCCCAGGACCATCAGGTAGCAGAAGCCCACCCGGAACACCCACATGGAGAAGACGCTGACCGTCATCGTGAAGGTGGCGTCGCCGGCGGCGCGGAGGATGTTGGGCAGGGTGAAGCTGGACGGCCAGATGAACAGCGAGATGATGTTGAACCAGACCATCACCTGCAGCGCCATGGCGTTGGACTCCGGGGAGAGGTTGAACCAGGACAGGGTGATCCGGTTCAGGAAGAAGAAGGCCGACAGGTTCATGATCCAGGCACCTGCATAGGCCACCAGCAGGAAGCGGCGGGCGTAGTGTTTGGCCTGCTCTTTTTCGCCTGCACCCAGGCACTGGCCGATGACGGTGAGCACCGCCATGCCGACCGCATTGGCCGGAACATTCAGGAAGGTGGTGATGTTGCCCGCCACGGCGTTGGCAGCAATGGCCGAGGTGCCGAGGGTGGACGTCAGGCTGGAGACCGACAACTTGCCGATCTGGAACATGCCGTTCTCGATGCCGGCCGGGATACCCACCCGCAGGATGCGGCGGATGAGGGGCAGGTCGGGCTTCAGATCGGTCAGGTGCTCGATGCGGAGCAGGCAGCCGGGCTTTTCCAGCAGGTAGATGACTGCAAAGCAGGCGATCATCCGGGAGACAAGGCTGGCCAGCGCGGCACCCATGACACCCATCTTAAAGTAGAAGATGAGCACGGCGTTGCCGCCGATGTTCACCACGTTCATCACCAGACTGGACAGCATGCTGATCTTGCTGTTGCCCTGTGCGCGGAAGAGCGCCGCTCCGGCGTTGTATACACCGATGAAGGGATAGCTCAGCGCCGAGAGCAGGAAATACGTCTCGGCATAGCGCATGACGTCGGCGTCAATGGAGCCGAAGATGCCCCGCAGGATGCCGTGCCGCCCCACCGCCACCACGGCGGCGACCACGACGCTGAGCGAGATCATGATGAACAGGATCTGGGCGGCGGCGGCCTTGGCGTTCTTCGGCTCCCGGTGGCCGATGTACTGGCTGGCGACGACGGCACCGCCGGTGGCAAGCGCGCTGAGCAGCTGGATCATCAGCACGTTGAACGAGTCCACCAGGCTGACGCCCGACACGGCCGCTTCGCCGACCGAAGAGACCATCAGGGTATCGGCCAGACCGATGGTCACGCTGAGCGCCTGCTCGGCGATCAGCGGCAGCAGCAGGGCAATGAGCTGTTTGCGGGTAAACAGCGGCTTGGTTGTTGTGGTTGTCATAGTTCCTCCTCTTGCTCTGGGATGTCACAGAACTAAGCATAACGCGGAATCACAGGAAAATCAAGATGTTGTATCCAAGAACCTCGCAAAATTTTAAGAAACAAAGTGCCGTCGGTTCCCTTTACCCCTGCGGTGGGATGTGATAGAATGAAACCGGACTTCTGTGAGCAGCACAGAAGAAGGTAAATGAATGAACGATTCCATAGAGAGAGGAAAGATTATGCCAAAGGCAGCCCATAAAGTCGTGGTCATCGGGCATCGCAACCCGGACACCGACTCCATCTGCTCCGCCATTGCGTATGCGGAACTGAAAAACAAGACCAGCGACCTTGTCTGCGAGGCGCGCCGCGCGGGCCGGATGAACCAGGAGACCGAGTTCGTCCTGAAAAAGTTCGGCGTGACCCCGCCCCGCATGTGCACCGACGTCAACCCGAAGATCCGGGATGTGGATTACCGCGAGATGCCCGGCATCCCCGGTGCCACCAGCCTGCGCCGTGCGTGGGAGATCATGCGCGACCAGAAGATCGACACCCTGCCCATCACCAGCGCGGAAAACGATCTGGAGGGCATCATCACGGTCAAGGACATTGCGACCGCCAACATGGACGTCTTCGATACCGGCGTTCTGGCCAAGAGCCAGACCAGCTTCCGGAACATCCTCGAAACGCTGGGCGGCACCATGGTGGTGGGCGATGAGAACGCTGTCTGTACCACCGGCCACATCAAGATCGGCACCGCTACTCCCGAAATGCTGGAAAGCAGTGTGGAAAAGGGCGACATCGTCATCCTGACCAACCGGTACGAGAGCCAGCTGTGCGCCATTGAGAAGGAGGCCTCCCTCCTCATCATCTGCAACGGCTCCAAGGTGGGCCACACCATCCAGCGCATCGCCGACGAAATGGGCGTCGCCATCATGACGACCCCCTACGATACCTACGCGGCCGGCAAGCTCATCAGCCAGTGCGCCCCCATCTCCTATTATATGACCCGCGAAGACATCCTGAAGTTCACCCTCGTCACGCCGGTGGCGGATGTCATGCGCGTCATGGCCAAGGTGCGCCACCGCTATTTCCCCATCCTCGATGAAGAGGGCAAATACTGCGGCATGGTCAGCCGCCGCAACATCATCGCCCTGCGCAAGCGCCGCATCATCCTGGTGGACCACAACGAGGCCACCCAGGCCGTGGAGGGCTTTGACCAGGCGGAGATCCTGGAGATCATCGACCACCACCGCATCGGCAGTCTGGAGACCAGCGGCCCGGTCTACTTCCGCAATCAGCCGGTGGGCTGCACCGCCACCATCATCACCCAGATGTACGACGAGAACGGCGTGGAGATCCCGGCCCAGACCGCCGGTCTGCTGCTGGCGGCCATCCTGTCGGATACGCTGGTCTTCCGCAGCCCCACCTGCACCCCGGTGGATGTGGCGGCGGCCAAGCGTCTGGCCCAGATCGCCGGTGTGGACATCGACGAGTTTTCCACCGAAATGTTCGAAGCCGGTGAAAAACTGGACGGCAAGACCCCCGAAGAGGTCTTTTTGCAGGACTTCAAGGTCTTCATGTGCGGCGATATCCGCTTCGGCGTGGCGCAGGGCAGCTACATGACCCGCAAGAACCTGCTGGCCGCCGAAAAATTGCTCAAACCCTACCTCGAAGAGGCCCGCAACAAGCAGAATGTGGAGGATATCTATATGCTGCTGACCGATGTGCCCAAGGAGGAGAGCGTCGTCATCTGCGAAGGCCGCTATGCCGCCGAGGTGCTGTCAGACGGCTTTGAGACCCAGCCCGCCGAAGACGGCAGCTGGACCCTGCCCGGCGTTGTCAGCCGCAAAAAGCAGTTCATCCCCGCCATGATGAGCGCATATCAGGAACTGTAAAGCCCCGAATAAACACGAAGCCCCCCGGAAGCCTGCATTCCGGGGGGCATTGTGTTGAGTGGGAGTTCAGCCTGCGATGCCTTTTCCATTTCTTTATAAGAAGCATAACACAAAATCGTGGTGAAATTGTGTAAATTCGGGACGAATTTTCACAGCCTGCGGCGGCTCGTGTGCAGATCCTTCCGGAAGATGCGCCCGGCCACCGGTTGAGAGGGCCTGTTTTTTGTGGTACAATAGAGGCGGAAATTTGCGAAAGAAAGGATCTTTTGATGCAGCTGTTTGAACTGGTCTCCCCGCGTCTGTTCCGCCCGCTGGCGGGGCCGAACCGGGCGTTTTATGCCGAGCTGCTCCTGCTGCTGTGGGAGGAGTGCCGCCACACGGCGGATTACAGCATCTCCCGCGCCGAAGCCGTCTCCCGCGCGGAGGATTACTTTGCGGCGCTGGCAAAGCCGCTGGCGCTGGACGCCGACGACGCCGGAGACGAGGCCGAGCAGCCTACCCGCGACCCGCATCTGCTGGCGCTGGGCTTTCTGCTGCGGCTGCGGCGCACCGGCTGGCTGGAAGAGCAGCCCGGCAGCTATGAGGAGGAACCTTCGCTGGCCTTTGTGCCGGAGGTGACGCCTCTGCTGGAAGCGCTGGAAGAGATCCTGAACCCGCGCGTCGTCACCTATACCGGCAAGCTGTACAAGGCCTGGCAGCTGCTGCGGGGCATCGGGGAGGAGAAGAGCCCCTACGAGAACGTCCTGCGGGAGGTCGCGTCCGACCTCGAAGCGCTGAACAAGTCGCTCCGTGCGCTCAATGCCTCCATCGGCCACTACATCGACCGGCTCACCCGCAACCGCACCCCGCAGGAGGTGCTGGAACTGTTCGACCAGTACGAGGAAAAGGTCGTTGCGGCAGCGTACCACCGGTTCAAGACCAGCGACAACCTGTTCAACTACCGCGCCTACCTCGAAGAGGGGCTGGACGACTGCGAGGCAAACTATCTGCCGCAGCTGGCGCTGGATTATGCCCGCGTGGAGCGCTGTGCGCCGAACGAGGCCGCCCCGGCGGTGCGGGCCCTCATCCAGAAGCAGCGGGATGCACTGGAAGAGATGAGCGGCCTGATGAAGCAGATCGACGCCAGCCACATCCGCTACCGCAAGCGGGCCGTGCAGCGGGCGCAGTTTCTGCTGCTGAGCGACCGCTCGGCGCAGGGCAGCGTCACGGCGCTGCTCCGCCGCTATGCCGAGGAGATCAAGACGCCGGACCAGCTGTTTGAACCGGATGACGGCCCGGTGGCAAAGCATCTGCACCTTTACCCGGTGCAGGTCTTCGGCGAAAAGCCGCTCTACCCGCCCGCCGCGCCCCGCAGCGAGGTGCCGCTCAGGCCGGTGGAGACCGGAACGCTGGACCCGGAACAGCTGCAAAAGGAGCAGCAGCTCCTGCTGGAATATGCCCGGATGGCTGTGACCGAAGAGAACGTGGCCCTGCTGGCGCAGCAGGCCCTTGCCGCCCGCAGGCAGGTGGCGGCGTCCACGCTGGCCGACGAATATCCCAGCGACTTTGCCCGCATCATCGGCCTGCACACCTACTCGCAGTCGCCGCGGCGGGACTATGACATCGAACGGACCGGGAAGTGGGTCGAGCGGGGCGGCTTCCGGTTCGAAGAATTTATCCTGATGCCCCGCAAGGAGGAACCCCATGGCCGAAATGAATAAACTGCTGGAAGAGACCGCAAACTATCTGCTCAGCCACTGCTTTCTGCTGGGCGGTGTGGAGGACCAGCGGTCGAAGTATCTCTATGTGCAGGACCACCTGAACGAGGTGCGGGCCGTGTTCGCGCCGCTGGGCTATGCGGTCCTGCTCTACCCGGTCCCGCTGCAGGCGGCGGCACTCGTCAACGAGCACGAGGGCAGCCAGGCCCGGCTGCTGAAATACGAGAGCATCCTGCTGCTGGTGCTGCGCCTGCTCTACCTGCAAAAGCGGGAGAGCCTCTCGGCCAGTGCAGACCAGGTTCTGGTCACGGTGGAAGAAGTGCAGGCCGAACTGCAAAAAATGAACCTGCCCCGGCGGCTGGACCAGCTCACACTGGAAAAGCTGCTGCGCACCCTGCGCCGATACAATCTGGCCCGGCCCGTGGGCCGTCTGACCGGGCTGGACAGCCGCATCGAGGTCTTCCCGACCGTGCTGCTGGCGCTGCCGGATGCCGACCTCGCCGATGCCGCTGCCGAGAGCAGCCGCACCCGGAACGAGCTGGCCCTGTACGAACGCCCGGAGGGCGAATCCAGTGCGGAGGATGAAGAATGATCGAATTAAAACGCCTGAAACTCATCAACTGGCACAACTTTGAGAACGTCACCTTCGACTGTGCCCGCCTGACCTATATGATCGGCGTCAACGCCGTGGGCAAGACCACCATTCTGGACGCCATCCGCTACTGCCTGACCACCAACCGCAATTTCAATGCCCTGGGCAATAAAAAGAGCGGCCGCACCCTGCAAGGCTCCGTCCACGCCAAACAGCGCGGCGAGAACGCCTACCGCCGCCCCGGCCGGACGGTGGCCTATATCGGTGCCGAGTTCTGGGACAGCGTCAAGCGGACGCCCTTCGTCATCGCGGTGCGCGTCGAGTCCGAGGGCCCCATGCAGGAGCTTCACCCCGGCGACCAGACCTGGTACATCTCCGAGGACGGCATCACGCTGGAAAAGCTGCCCTTTCTCGACCCGCGCACCGGGGCCCCCAGCGCCAGAGAGGATTTCAAGCCCGCTGTGGGCCGGCTCTCCTATACCCGCAGCCCCAGCGAGGCGCGGGACCGCATCTGCCGTGCGCTGGGCATCGGCCGCGCATCCAGCCCGCTGGGCAAAAAGTTCAATGAGGTGTTCCAGATGGGCACCAGCATGGACGAGATCCCGAACTTCCGGGAATTTCTGTATCAATACATCCTGCCCCAGCCGGAACTGGATCTGGACGCGCTGCAGGGCGACCGGGTGGAGCTGGAAAACCTCCACGCCGTGCTGGCCGAGGCGCAGACCCGCGCCGCCGCGCTGGAACAGATCGTGGAATACGGCCGGGAAGCCGCATCCAGAGAGACGGACGCCCTGGTCAACCGGGGTGCGGCCCTGCTGGCCCGCGCCGAGGCCGACGCCGGAGAAGACGCCGTCTGGCAGGGGCATCTCGACGCCGGACGCCGCCAGCTGGCCGAGCGGAATGCCGCCTATGAAGCGGCCAAGAACGCCGAGGCCGAGGCCCGCCGGGCCTATCTGGCCGCCCATGGGGCAGCTTCGGCCAGCGGCGAGGGCCGTGCGCTGGACGCCATGACCGAGGAACTGGCCCGCAGGAAGACCACACTGGATGCCGCCGCCCGGAAGGTGGCGGCGCTGGAACAGACGGCGGATGCCGTCACGAACCTGCTGACGGTGCTGGCCCGCAGCGGCTTCGGGGTCGAAAAGGCGCTCTGGCCGGTCGCTCTGACCGCGGAACAGCTGCCCGCGCTGACCGAAGCGCTGGACCGGCTCGAAAAGCCGCTGGAAGAGCAGTATTTTGCCGCGCGGCAGAACGCCGCCAACCTGGCCCGTGCACAGGAAGAAAAGCGCGCTGAGCTGGACGCGGTTTCGGGCGGCAAGTGGGTCTACCCCCACGGCGATGCCGCCACCAGAGTCCGCGATGCCGTCAACGCCGAGCTGAAGAGCCGGGGCATGACGCCGGACGCAAAGATCTTCTGTGAGCTGCTGAACGTGGCCGATGAGAGCTGGCAGGACTGCGTGGAAGCCTGCCTCGGCGACCGCCGGTTCGATATCCTCGTCCCGCCCAACCACTACGCCGCCGCCAAGAGCGCCTTTGTGGCGCTGGGCGAAACGGTCGGGCCCATCAGCCTGCTGGATACGCCGGGCATCCGCACTGCCAACCGCCGCGCGGAGACCAGCCCGGCCGACAGCCTTGCCGCTCAGGTGGAGAGCGAGAACCCGCTGGCCGCACAGTATGCGGACACCATCCTCCGCCGCATCGTCTGCTGCGAGACGCCGGACACGCTGGAACACTTCCCGGACAGCGCCACCCGCGACCTGCTGCGCCACCATCCGTTCCGGCTGGAACGCCTGCGCCGGCCCCAGCGGTACATCGGTCTGGACGCCCGCCGCGCCCGCGCCGGTGCGCTGAAAGAGGAGCTGACGGCTCTCGGTGAACGCCGCCGCGAGGCCGTGCAGGCCGAACGGTCGCTGAAAACGGCCTACGACCAGTACCAGAACATCCTGCGCGGCCGCGCACTGGAAACGCTGGCCGGCCTGTGGGAAGGCCGGGACGCCCTTGCTGCCGCCAAAGCCGACTATGCGGCACAGGCCCAGAAGCTGGCCGACTGCCGGGAGAACCCGCTGCTGCAGGAGCTGTATCGGGAAGAGGAGACCCGCGAAGCCGCCTGGGAAGCGGCCCGCAAGGCAGTGGAACAGGCAGGCGGCGATATCCGCGTCTGCGAAAAGCAGCTGGCTTCCTGCGCGGCAGAGCAGGGCCGGGCCGTGGCCGCAGCGCAGCAGAGCGCCGGGGCGGCCCAGACCTTCTTTGAAAAATACCCGCTGCTGGAGCCGCTGGCGCAAGAGCGCAAAAAGGGCCTCATGACCGGGGGCCGCACAGCCCGCGCCGCTGCCCAGACGGCCGAAAAAGCGCAGACCAAGCTGGACGACACCCTGCAAAGCTACCTCACCGCCACGCTGGAACCGGCCCAGAAGGCGTACAACGAGCGGTACGTTTGCGATTATCCGCTGGGTCTTGCGGGCATCGAGCAGTACCGCGCCCAGCACGAGAGCCTCGTCCGCATCGACCTGGAGCGCTACGCCGCCCGCCTGGACCAGGCCCAGCGCGACTGCAAGGACCGCTTCCGGAAAGACATCCTCTTCCGGATGAAAGACGACATCTTCAACGCCCGCCGCCAGTTCCGGGAGCTGAACAAGGTGATGGAGCAGCTGACCTACGGCGAAGAGGTCTACCGCTTCGAGCTGGAACCCAGCCGCGACCCGCAGTTGGCCGCGTTCTATCAGGTCATCGTGGACAAGGGCAACCAGCAGATGACCGACACCGACTCGCTGGACAACCTCGCCGCCACGGCCGACCCCGTCTACGAGCGGCAGGTGGATGAGCTGATGGAAAAGATCATGGCCGACGTGGACGAGAACACCCGCGCCCGGCAGGAGGGCCGCAGCACCTCCGGTGCCACCCTGTCCGACTATGTGGATTACCGCACCTATCTGGACTACGACATCAAGGTCACGAACACGGTCTCCGGCCAGCAGGCGTATCTGTCCCGCGTCAGCCGCGATTCCTCCGGCGGCGAGAATCAGGCCCCGTTCTATGTGGCCATCTGCGCTTCGCTGCTGCAAATTTATCAGAAGAGCGAGAACAGCATCCGGCTGGTCCTGCTGGACGAGGCTTTCAGCAAGATGACCAGCGACCGCATCCGCCCCATGATGGAGCTGTTCCGCCGCCTGCAATTGCAGGTCCTGCTCATCTCCACCGTCGAGAAGAGCACGGCCATCCAGCCCTATTGCGACATCACCTATTCTATTGTGCGCCATGGCGACGCCAACGCCATCGCGCCGTTTTACCGGCTGACGGCCCCGCAGCCCGCGCCGGAGAAGGAGACTGAACCATGAGCGATACCCTTGCAAAATTCTGGCTGTTTGCCACCCACTGGACCAGGCTCGACACCTTCGACAACGAGGACGAGCTGAACGACGAACTGGAGCTGCTCCAGCGCCAGAGCCTGCCCACCAAGGTCCGCACGATGAAAAACAAAGAGGGGAAGGAAGAACTCGTCCTCTACGTCAAGCAGGCCGACCGCGATTATGCCCGCTACTGCACCGGCTGGCGCCCCGGCGGGATGATGTAAAAATGAAAAAACATGAGGTCGTATATGAAAGAAACTGCAAAAGAAGCGTTTGAACGCTGCCTTCAGAATGTCTCTCTGGAAGAAAAGCCCGATGCAGAGTGGGTGGCGCAGCAATACGCTGTGGAACGGGCGGGAGCACTTGCCATCAAAGAGGCTGCGCCGTTTTCGGAAGAGCGGGGGCAGATCACACGGCAATGCTACGAGATGGTAGACCGCCTGATTCAGGCTCGCAACCGCCAGAAGGGCCAGAGCGTGGCGGCTTATGGGGCGGGCGAGAGCTTCGTGGACTTGCTGGACCAGCTCATCCGGTATCTGCACACAAAAAAGCCGGAGATCAACTTCTTTGAAGCGGGCGTGGGCACCGGGTATATCCTCCGGGCTGTGCATCAGTTCGGAGGGGTACATGTGAGCGGATGCGATGTGTGTCTGGATCGCCAGCTTCTGGGGGAACTTTCTTCCTGCTGCATTGAAAAGACCCTGTATGCTGCGCTGGGAGAGCTGAAGGACGGCAGCGTGGACCTGTTTTACTGGAACGATGTGCTGGAACATCTCCCGGAAGATGAAATGGAGGAGACCCTTCGGCAGATCGCGAAAAAACTTTCACCGGAGGGGCTTTTGGTGACCGTGACTCCCAGCAGAGGAATGGGACCCCACGACATCACCAAGCTGGCAGCGCCAAAGGAACGGGAAGCCAAGGGACTGCACCTGCGGGAATATTGCTACTACGAAGTGGTGGAGCAAAACCAGCGGGTCGGGCTGCAGCCCCGAATCTATGCGGTGCGGAACGGCGATACATGCTGTCTGGATTTTGAGCAGGGCGAGGCCCGCAGCCTGGCCCATGCTGCGGCAGAAAAACGATGCTTCCGTCTGTGCAAGAATATTCCAGTCATTGGAGGAAAGTCCATCCGGAAGCGGATGATGTGTCGCTTTGGGTGGAAGGCTATCGTCATCTGCGGAAAATGATCGAAGGAGAATTTATGCCAAAGCACCCCATCCAATTGTCCGATCACTTTACCTGTTCCCGGCTGATCCGGTTCGTGCTGCCCTGCATCGGCACCATGCTGTTTACCTCCATCTACGGCATTGTGGACGGCCTGTGCGTCTCGAACTTCGTGGGCAAGACGGCCTTTGCGGCGGTCAACCTCATCATGCCGCTGCCCATGCTCATCGGCAGCATCGGCTTTATGCTGGGCACCGGCGGCAGCGCCATCGTGGGCATCACGCTGGGCGAGGGCGATGGGAAAAAAGCAGACGAATTATTCAGCCTTTTCCTCAGTTCGGCCCTTGCGGCGGGCATCGTGTTCAGCGCCGTTGGTCTGGTCATCATTGAGCCGGTGGCGGAGCTGCTGGGCGCAAAGGGGGAGATGCTGGACTATGCGCTGCGGTATGGCCGCATCCTGCTGGTCAGCCTGCCGACCTTTATCTTGCAGAACATGTTCCAGAGCTTCTTCGTCACGGCCGAAAAGCCCCACCTGGGCTTCGCTTTCACCGTGGGCGCGGGCTGCACCAACATGGTGCTGGACGTCGTGCTGGTGGGGGTGCTCCGTTGGGGCGTTGAGGGTGCCGCTGTCGCGACCTTCCTCAGCCAGATCGTCGGCGGCCTGCTGCCGGTGTTCTATTTCCTGGACCGGAACAACACCAGCCGCCTGCACCTGAGTCGGACGAAGTTCCATGGCCGCGTCCTGCGGAATGCCTGCATCAACGGCTCGTCGGAGCTGATGACCAACCTCTCCATGTCGCTGGTCAACATCCTCTACAATTACCAGCTCCTCCGCTTTGCGGGCGAGGACGGCGTGGCGGCCTACGGTGTCATCATGTATGCCGCCTTCCTCTTTGTGGCCGTCTTCGTGGGTTATGCCGTCGGCAGCGCCCCCATCGTCAGCTACCACTACGGTGCCCGCAATCACCGGGAGGTCCACAACCTTTATTCCATGAGCTTCCGCCTTATCGGCGTGGTGGCCGTCGTCATGACCATTGGTTCGATGTTCCTCATCCCGCATGTGGCCCGCATCTTTGTGGGCTACGATGCCGGGCTGCTAACACTGACCACCCACGCCTTCCGGCTCTATGCGCTGAGCTTCCTCATCATGGGCTTCAACGTCTATGCGTCGTCCTTCTTTACCGCGTTGGGCGACGGTGTGACGAGCGCCCTCATCTCCTTCCTGCGCACCCTGTTGTTTCAGGTGGCGGCGGTCTTCGCACTGCCGGCGCTCATGGGGATGGATGGCATCTGGCTGGCCGTTACGGCCGCCGAGCTTGCCGCGCTGGGGGTGAGCGTGTATATGTTCGTGACCAAAGATCAGAAATTCCATTACCGTCATGTGTGACGCGTTAGGACAAAGAAAGCCGCCGGGGCCCCGGTGGCTTTCTTTGTCATGCAAATGTATACTCGACGAACTCGCAGTTCCGGATGCCGAAGGCGGCATACTCCTCGTTGGTCATATCGTAAAAGTAAGACCGCACCACGCGGGCGATGCCATTGTGGGCGACGAGGAGATAGGTCTTGCCTTCGTCGGCCCGCAGCTCGTCCAGCAGGTCGTAGATGCGCTGGGCCAATTGCAGCATACTCTCGCCGCCGGAGTAGCGGTCGGCGAAGTGGGTCTTGGAGACTTTGAACTCGGCCCCATCGCGGGGCGTCCCCTCGTAGCGGCCAAAGCACTGCTCCCGCAGGCGGGGTTCCGGGCGGGCCGGGATGCCGGTGGCCTCGGCGATGGCCAGAGCGGTGTCGGCAGCGCGGGACAGGGGAGAATACAGAATCTCGTCAATGTGGACTCCGCTGTCCCGGACATGGGCCCCCAGCGCAGCGGCCTGCGCCCGGCCGCGGGCGGTCAGCGGGCTGTCGGTCATGCCGCAGATCTTGTTTTCAACGTTCCAGACGGTCTCGCCGTGGCGGGTAAAATATAAGTTGTGCATAGAGGCTCCTTCAGAGTTTGATGAGGGTATGGTGGTCGAGCCGGACGGTGGCGCCCTCGTCGATGCCAAGGCGGGTCAGCTCAGCGTCCGGGTAGGCGATGACCCGGCGCTCGCCGGTCTCGTCCTCCAATAAGACATCGCAGCAGACGGGCTGCCCTTCCGGCAGCTCCTCGCAGCCGTACAGCTGCTCGTCGATGCGCAAAACGCGGTATGTCATACGATCTTCCTCGAAAAATACAGTGTTCTCGTTTTACAGATGATTCTCCCGGCAGGGGAGAACGGGGTATTCTTATTATAAAGCCCCGATGCGCTGCCGTCAACTTGACAGCCCGGCGCCGGGGCTGATACAATAGGACAAAATGGTTCCACACGACGCCAAAAGGAGAGAAGAGCTTGAACATTACAGAATTGCGCTATCTGGTCGCCATCATGCAGTGGGGGTCGGTGAGCGCTGCGGCAAAGCAGCTGTATGCGGCCCAGCCGAACATCAGCAAGGCGCTGAAAAATCTGGAAGAGGAGTATCACATCCGCATCTTTGAGCGCTCCTCCACCGGCATGATCCCCACTGAGCAGGGGCGGCGGTTCATCGAGCAGGCCGAGCGGGTGCTGGAAGATGTGGACCGCCTGAGCCGGAGCGTCGAGGAAGAGCAGGAGCGCTGCGCGGAGCTGCGGGTGATGCTGCCCCATGCGACCTATGCGTCCTATGCGGCGGTGGATTATCTGGAACAGGCGGTGCATCTGGAACGGGTGCATATCCACATCCGGGAGGGCGGCTCGATGGAGGCGCTGGATTTCGTGCTGCGGCGGGGCTATCACCTGGCGCTGCTGCGCTATGCGGTGGAGGACGATGAGCACTACACCCACTACTGCGCCCGGCGGGGGCTGAAGATGGAGCCGGTGATGGACTTTGAATATCAGCTGCTCACCAACCGGGACGGCCCGCTGGCCCGGCACGAGGTGCACGACCTGACCGAACTGAACCAGTATATGGAGATCCTGCACGACGACTTTCAGCTGCCCGGCGAGGAGGGCGGCGACGGTGTGCGCTGGCATGTGAACCAAGCCCGGCGCATCCATGTGTATGAGCGGTGCAGCCAGTTTTCGATCTTGCAGCGGCTTCCGTCTGCGTATATGTGGGCGTCGCCCATGCCCCGCAAGGCGCTGGAACAGTACCATTTGGTGCTGAAAAAATGCCCGGCCCAGCGCCAGCAGATGCGGGATGTCCTGGTCTATCCGGACAAGGGCGGCCTGCGGGCGGAGGAGCAGGCATTTGTCGATCTGCTCCACAAACAGGCGGCCCAGACCGTGAAATGAGCAGCCGCCGGCAAAGAAGCGGCTAAAGTTTTGGCTCCGGAATCGACAAAAATAGAGAAATGTGGCAAAGAAACGAAACCGAAAATTCGGTTTTGTTTCTTTTTTGCTGGTTTTTCGACAAAAAACAGACTGAATAACGGTAAAAATTCTTAGCGGGTATATCGGATGCGATATACCCCTATGCTGGAAAAATATTGTGCAGATGATGAAAAATATGTTACCATGAGGCCAGAGATCGGGAGCTGCCCGGCGGCGGAATGGGGCTGCGGACAGCACCGAAAAAAGGAGGTTTCTGGTATGATCAGTTTCTTGCTCTGTCTGGCGCTCTTGATCGTGGGCTACTTCGTCTACGGTAAGATCGTGGACAACACCTTCGGCCCGGACGACCGCGAAACTCCGGCTGTGCGCATCAACGATGGCGTGGACTATGTCGTGATGCCGCAGTGGAAATTGTTCCTCGTCCAGCTGCTGAACATCGCGGGCCTCGGCCCCATCTTCGGCGCCATGCAGGGCGCTCTGTGGGGGCCGGTGGTCTTCCTGTGGATCACCTTCGGCACGATCTTTGCAGGCGGTGTCCATGACTACTTCTCCGGCATGATGAGCGAGCGCAACGACGGCGCTTCCATCGCCGAGATCACCGGCAAATACCTTGGCCCGGTGATGCAGAACGTGATGCGTGTCTTCTCCGTGGTTCTGCTCATCATGGTGGGCACGGTGTTTGCGGTCGGCCCTGCGGGCCTGATCGTGGAGCTGTGCAGCCAGAGCGGTGCATCCGGCGTGTTCACTTCGCTGCTGTTCTGGCTCATCCTCATCCTGGCGTATTACTTCATCGCGACCTTTATCTCCATTGACGCGGTCATCGGCAAGATCTACCCCATCTTCGGCATCTGCCTCATCATCATGGCCATCGGCGTCATCTTCGGTATCTTCACCAACCCTGCCTATACGATCCCGGAGATCTGGGATCACTTCGGCAGCATGCACCCGTCGGGCACCCCGATCTGGAGCTTCATGTTCATCACGGTCGCCTGCGGCGCGATCTCCGGCTTCCACTCCACCCAGTCGCCTCTGATGGCGCGCTGCATGAAGAGTGAGAAGCAGGGCCACTTCGTTTTCTACGGTGCCATGGTCTGTGAGGGCGTCATCGCTCTGATCTGGGCCGCAGCCGGCTGCTCTCTGTACGAAGTCACCGGCGGCCTGAACACCGGTCTGGCACAGGCGCTGGCCATGGGCCAGTCCAAGGCCATCTACGATGTCTGCTCCAAGACCATGGGCGGCGTGGGCATTGCGCTGGCCATGGTGGGCGTCGTCGTCTGCCCCATCACCTCCGGCGATACCGCCTTCCGTTCCGCGCGTCTGACGCTGGCCGACTGGTTCAAGATCGACCAGGACGGCTACGCGAACCGCCTGAAGCTCTGCATCCCCGTTCTGGGCGTGGGTGCGTTCCTGGGCATCGGCAACGCACTGGGCTTCATCAACTACACCGTGATCTGGCGTTACTTCAGCTGGACCAACCAGACGCTGGCCATGATCGTCCTGTGGGCCGCTTCCATGTACCTCTTCAAGGAAAAGAAGAACTACTGGATCACCGCTGTGCCCGCTACCTTCATGAGCGCCGTGTCCTGCACCTACTTCGTGCTGGCTCCGGAGTGCCTGGGCGGCCTGCTGAACAGCAAGACCGCGGAAGGTGCGACCATCTACAATACGGCGGTCGCATACCCTGTGGGTATCCTCTTTGCCGCTGCAATGCTGGCCCTGTTTATCCACGCCACCAAAAAGGCTGGCGTCAGTAAAGCTGCATGATCCGATGCGATCCTGAGTTCCTCTTCCAATATTTGCCCATTCACAGAAGACCGGCCGCCGGGAAGTCCCCGGACGGCCGGTCTTCGTTTGCAACGGGAGGAACCCGGCCGAATAACACGAAAAAGCACTGAAAATCGCGCAAAAATTGCAGGCGTGGTCAAACTGCACAAAAAACAGGCGGAAAGTTTGGGAGCCGCAACTTTCGTCGGTCAAAATCGCACAGAGAACGTTTTCGAAAAAGAAAATTTGCCGAGGAAACGCTAAAAATCTTTGCCAAAAGAAACGCCTGAAACCCCACCATATACTTTTTGATATGAGGGCTATGCAGGAAAGATATTATTCGAGTTATGAAAAATGTGTTAACATGAAGCCAGACATGGACCACGCACGGCAGAATGGGGCCGTGGGCGTGGATCTGAAAAAGGAGGTTTCTGGTATGATTAGTTTCTTACTCTGTCTGGCGCTCCTGATCGTAGGCTATTTTGTCTATGGCAAGATCGTGGACAACACGTTTGGACCGGACGACCGTGAAACTCCCGCTGTGCGCATCAACGATGGCGTTGACTACGTCGTGATGCCGCAGTGGAAGCTGTTCCTCGTCCAGCTGCTGAACATTGCGGGCCTCGGCCCCATCTTTGGTGCACTGCAGGGTGCTCTGTGGGGCCCCGTGGTCTTCCTGTGGATCACCTTCGGCACCATCTTTGCAGGCGGCGTCCACGACTACTTCTCCGGTATGATGAGCGAGCGCAACGAAGGCGCTTCCATCGCAGAAGTTACCGGCAAGTATCTGGGACCTGTGATGCAGAACATCATGCGTGTGTTCTCTGTCGTGCTGCTGATCATGGTCGGCACGGTGTTCGCAGTCGGCCCTGCTGGCCTGATCGTGACCCTGTGCAAGAACAACGGGATGAGCGGTGTGCTCACCACCACCCTGTTCTGGCTGATCATCATCCTGGTCTATTACTTCATCGCGACCTTTATCTCCATTGATGCCATCATCGGCAAGATCTACCCGGTCTTCGGCATCTGCCTGATCATCATGGCAGTGGGCGTTATCTTTGGCATCTTCACCAACCCCGCCTACACCATCCCCGAACTGTGGGATCACTTCGGCAGCATGCACCCGTCGGGCACCCCGATCTGGAGCTTCATGTTCATCACGGTCGCCTGCGGCGCTATTTCCGGCTTCCACTCCACCCAGTCGCCTCTGATGGCGCGCTGCATGAAGAGTGAGAAGCAGGGCCACTTCGTCTTCTACGGCGCAATGGTCTGCGAAGGCATCATCGCTCTGATCTGGGCTGCTGCCGGCTGCTCTCTGTACGAAGTCACCGGTGGTCTGAACACCGGTCTGGCCGCTGCTCTGGCCGAAGGTCAGTCCGCCGCCATCTACGACGTCTGCTCCAAGACCATGGGTGGTATCGGCATTGCCCTGGCAATGATCGGCGTCGTCATCTGCCCCATCACCTCTGGTGATACCGCGTTCCGTTCCGCTCGTCTGACTCTGGCCGACTGGCTGAAGCTGGACCAGGACAGCTACGCAAACCGCCTGAAGCTCTGCATCCCCGTTCTGGGTGTCGGCTCCTTCCTGGGCATCGGCAACGCGCTGGGCTTCATCAACTACACCGTGATCTGGCGTTACTTCAGCTGGACCAACCAGACGCTGGCCATGATCGTCCTGTGGGCTGCTTCCATGTACCTGTTCAAGGAGAAGAAGAACTACTGGATCACCGCTGTGCCCGCTACCTTCATGAGCGCTGTGTCCTGCACCTACTTCGTGCTGGCTCCGGAGTGCCTGGGCGGCCTGCTGAACAGCAAGACTGCTGAGGGTGCCACCATCTACAATACGGCGGTCGCATACCCTGTGGGTATCGTCTTCGCCGTTGCAATGCTGGCCCTGTTTATCCACGCTACCAAGAAGCACACGGAGAAGAAAGCCGCATAACCCATTCAAGGCGGCATAACCCCCTGTGATCTCAAGACCGGCCGCTGCCCACACCAGCGGCCGGTCTTGCTTTTGGCTAAGAGTGGAAAAGACTCTTGCATTTTGCGAAAGACAGTGGGACAATGGGTACAAACAAAACGCAAAAGAGGGATACACTATGCTGTTCAAACCTGCACAACTGGGTCTGGCAAAACTCGGCGCTGCCGAGCTGGAAGCAGACAAAAAAGCCTGCAAAAAGATCGGCCCCTGCGGCGTCGGCAAAAAGGCGCTGTACCTCAACAGCTTTTACATCGACCGCTGCTATTATCTGCCTTACGGCAGCATCACCCGCGTGTTCAAGCGGGTCGCCATGAGCCAGGGCGGCTTTACCGGCAAAGGGATGTTTGCCTCCATGGCCTATCTGGTGGTGGAGTACGACGGCGGCAAGCAGAAGCAGTGCAACTTCAAGGATGAGCGGGACGTGGACGCCCTGCTGGACGTTCTGGCCAAAGAGCAGCCGCAGATCAAGCGGCTGAGCGCGGCAGGCGAGCAGACCGTGCAGAAGAAGGAGGCCGAAAAGGCCGCCCGCAAGCTGCCGGAGCTGACGAAAGACGCCGAGCACAGCCTGACGGTGCTGCGCCGGGCAAAAGAGTATCTGGAAGCTAAGCCGGAGATCTCGGATGAGCTGAGCGCCGCCGAGCGCCGCAAGCGCGCCCAGCTGCAGAGCAAGCCGGTGTACCGCTATGTCGCATTGGCCATCTTCCTGTTCGGCCTTGTGGCCGCAGCCTACGGCCTCTATGCCATCACGAACCATGTGGGCAATTACGGCATCTACTTTGCGCTGTTCGGCTTTGCGGCCATCTTCCTCTTTTCCAGCTACAACATGCTGCCCACCGCCCGCAACAACCACAGCGCCATCATGAAGCGAGCCGACCGGGCCGAGCAGGCCGCAGCGGACTATGTGAAGCACTACCCGAACGGTGCGTTCCCGGTGCCGAGCTATTACGCACACCCGACCGTCCTCAAGCAGATGATGGACGCCATCGAAGAGGGCCGCGCCGTCACCGTGCCGGAGGCGCTGGAGGCCGTCAAGGCCCGCCTGAAGGCGCTGAACGCCGACGTTCAGGTCGAGCAGGAGGAATACGACGAGGTCGTCCTCATCAAGGCGATGTTCCTGAACCACCAATACGCATAAGAGAACCAACGAAAGCTCCTCGTTTCCGGGGAGCTTTTATTGTGCCAAACTTCTTGCACGGCGCAGAAGGTCGGTTTATAATGAGGACAGAGAGCAGGTTTGAAAACACGAGGAGGTCTTGATATGAAGGATATGGTCACGCTGGGCAGCACCGGCATCACGGTGAACAAGAACGGCTTCGGTGCCCTGCCCATCCAGCGCATCGCCCAGGAGGACGCCGTCCATCTGGCCCGCAAGGCTTACAAGGCGGGCATCCGCTTCTTTGATACCGCCCGCGCCTACACCGACAGCGAGGTCAAGCTGGGCGAGGCGTTCGACGGCATCCGCAGCAATGTCTACATCGCCACCAAGACGGCGGCGGAAACCGCAGAGGATTTCTGGAAGGACCTGCATACCTCCCTGAAAAACCTGCGCACCGACTACATCGACATCTACCAGTTCCACAACCCGGCCTTCTGCCCCCGGCCCGGAGACGCCTCCGGCCTGTACGATGCCGCGCTGGAAGCGAAGGCCAGGGGCCTGATCCGGCACATCGGCATCACCAACCACCGCCTGACCGTGGCGAAGGAAGCCATCGAGAGCGGTCTGTACGAGACGCTGCAGTTCCCGTTCAGCTACATCTCCGGCCCGCAGGAACTGGAACTTGTGGAACTCTGCAAGGAGAAAAAGATGGGCTTCATCGCGATGAAGGGCCTGTCCGGCGGCCTCATCACCAACAGTGCCGCCGCCTATGCCTTCGAGGCCCAGTACGACGGCGTCCTGCCCATCTGGGGCGTCCAGCGGGAGACCGAGCTGGACGAGTTCCTCTCCTACATCAACGACCCGCCCCGGATGAACGATGAACTGCGGGCCGTCATCGAGAAGGACCGCGCCGAACTATGCGGCGATTTCTGCCGGGGCTGCGGCTACTGTATGCCCTGCCCGGTGGGCATCGAGATCAACGACTGTGCCCGCATGAGCCTGCTCCTGCGCCGGTCGCCTGCGGCAGCCCATCTGAGCCCGGAAGGCCAGGCCAAGATGAAGAAGATCGAGGACTGCCTGCACTGCAACCAGTGCCGGAAAAAGTGCCCCTATGGTCTGGATACGCCCGCTCTGCTGGCCCGCAACTACGAGGACTATAAGCGGGTGCTGGCGGGAGAAGTAAAGGTATAACGAACCACAAAAAAGGCAGATGCCGCATCGAACGGCATCTGCCTTTTCTTATGTCTGAACGATTTACAGTGACGCAGGGACCGGCTCCCGGAAAATTTTCATGGCCTGCTTGTAGCAGTGGACGAAGTAGACGATCTCCGCCAGAGCGGTCAGCATCCAGGAGCAGGGATAGAGCAGATAAAGCGAGGGGATGGTGTGGAAGTGGGCAAAGATGGTGTACACCCAGATGACGCGGAAGACGCAGGAGCCCAGGATGACGATGACGGTGGGCACGACAGTCTTGCCCAGGCCGCGGGAGGCGGCGATGGTGCAGTCCATAAAGGCCGAGATGCAGTAGGCCAGACCCATGACGCCCACACGCTTCATGCCGGCGTCGATGACGGCAGGCTCGGTGGTGAAGAGGGCCAGGAACTCGCGGCCGAACACGAACAGGCTGCTGCCCAACAGCAGGCCCACACCAAAGGAATAGCCCAGCGCGATGAAGTAGCTCTTTTTCACGCGGTCCGGCTTGCCTGCACCGTAGTTCTGGCTCATGAAGCTGGCACAGGCCATGTAGAAAGCGGCCATGCAGTCGTAGATGAGGTTGTCGGCGTTGGCGGCGGCGGAATTGCCCTTGACCATGAGGGAGTCGAAGGAGTTGACGCCTGCCTGGATGAAGAGGTTGGCGATGGCGAAGACGGCGTTCTGGAACCCGGCAGGCAGGCCCAGCGCCAGAATGCTTCGGGTCATGGCCGGGTCGAGCCGGGCTTCCCGGAAATGCAGGGCGTAGCAGTCCTGCACCTGAGTCAGCGCGTGGAGGATGAGCGCGGCGGAAACGCATTGCGAAATGGCGCTGGCCAGCGCCACGCCCACGACATCCAGCTTGCAGACGATGACGAAGAAGAGGTTGAGCAGGATGTTCAGCACACCCGCGATGCTCAGAAAGTACAGCGGCTTTTTGGTGTCGCCGATGGCGCTGAAGATGGCGTTGCCAAAGTTGTAGAGCGCCAGTGCGGGCATACCGAGGAAGTAGACCCGCAGGTAGAGGATGGCACCAGGCAGCAGGTCTTCCTTGGTGTTCAGCAGCCGCAGCAGGGCGGGGGAGCCCAGCAGGCCTACGAACAGCAGCACCACACCGGCGATGAGACTGACCACCAGCGCCGAGTGAACGGTGCGGCGGACGTCATCGGTGTGCCTGGCCCCATAGAAGCGGGCCACCAGCACGTTGATGCCATTGCTCAGGCCGATGAGAAAACCGGTGAACAGGGTGACGAAGATGCTCGTGGAGCCCACCGCACCCAGCGCCGTGGAGCCGGCGAACCGGCCTACGACCGCGACGTCCGACATGTTGAACAGCACCTGCAGCAGGTTGGACAGTGCCAGCGGCAGGCTGACCAGAAGGATCTGCTTGGCCAGAGGGCCTTCCGTCAGCGATTTGGTGTTTGACTTCATAACTTGATGATTCCTTTTCCTGATCCGAAACTGTGCCCGCGCACACCGGGGCACAAGCTCTATTATAAGGCCCGGCGGCGCTTTTGCAAGATGGAAAACCCAAAAAGCAGAGGTGAAATTTTTACGCGCCGCCCGATGATTTTTCAGAGGGATGCTCCGGATGCAGAAATTGGGCCGAAAAGGGCGAAGATTTCTATTTGCAATTTCTGTCCGGCTGTGCTATACTACCTTATACTGAATCCATTCAGAAGATGTGCGATCGTAGCTCAGCTGGATAGAGCGTTCGGCTCCGACCCGGAAGGCCAGAGGTTCGAATCCTCCCGGTCGCATAAAATCCCCAGTACACTTTCGTGTGCTGGGGATTTTTATTTGCGGCCGGGAGGATTCGAACAGTACGGCCCCGCCGGAGGCGGGGTAAGCAATCAGCCCAGCGGGCTGTTGCTTAGTGCGCGGTTCCTGGACCCGTAGGAACGTCTAACAAGAGGACTGGCGTTAAATTTGCGGCCGGGAGGATTCGAACCTCATTTCAAATTCTCCATCAGTTTTGCCGCCAGCGTCTCGGCTTCTTTGGCCGGGACCCAGATATCCGGAGAAAGGCCACGCATTTCTTCAAAATAATCTGCACCCTCCGGCAGCAGATAGACACATACGGATGTCATTATAACCGAGCATTTGCTGTTCGGCAGTTCCACATGCCCACCATTTCCGATCATACATCCATTTGTGTTTTCTCCGATGATCAGGCTGTTTTCCAGATTATAGGCAAGGTCCATTGTGATTTCTGCAGAAGAGGCAGAGCATTTTCCGCTTAAAAGAATCAGAATGTTGTCGTGCGTTTGCCACCGATGAGCTTGTATCGCTACGGATACCGGATTAACAACATCATAGCGGACTCCATTGCCCTGTACACGCTGGCGGCTGTATCGGGTGATCCACTGATGAGCTACTTCTTCATATCCGCCGACATTGGAGCGCAGATCCAGCATGGAGATCGCAGCATCACTCATTTGTGCTGCCGCAGCATTGACCTCCTGTAGAAAAGAGCCCTCAAAGCTGTTGAACTGGAATACCGGGATTCCATCTGTCTGGCGAAGATCGGTATTCTGGTCTTTGGGAAGCTCTTTGTAATACTGGCTCCATGCGTCTGCTGTCAGTGTGTCGGTACTGCCGTCTGTATAGTGCACCGTCAGCGTTTCATCACAGGTGTGCTTTTCCCATTCTGTCCCATCAAATGTAGCAGGCTTCAGCAGGACCGGATAATACACCAGATACCCCTGCTCAGAGATTGAACGCTTGAACAGTTCATCCAGATCGGGATGATCGTCCACGGATGCAACGACTTTTCCATTGGCATTCTGATAGCCCGAATCCGTTTTTACGAACATCACCTGACGGAAGAAAAACGGAATGTCTTTTTCCGACGGATAGTCCTGATTGATGTTGAAGTGACCGTCCTTGATAAAGGTAAGATGACTTACCAGAATCTTCTGCAAATCTTCGCAGGTCAGGCTGTCCCTGCTTTGGACTTCCTGCAGAGTATCAGCCTTTGCCTGATCGAATACAGCGTGTCCGCCAAAATAATCGTAGAGAGCATAATCATAGTAGAGCGCGTCGAAGAGGTAATTCACATCTGCTTTCGCTTCATCTACGGTCAGTTCTTTTTCGGCATCGTATTCGCTGTAGGTATCGGTGATGTAATCAAAATATTTCTGTGCATCGGCGGGGTCATCGTAATGCCGCAGATAGGGAGTTGGGTCGGCGGCAGGAGCCGCTTCCCAACGCTGATGCTCTTCGTTGATTTCTGCGAGCAGTTCCGCTTTGGTTGGTTGATTGTCTTTTACAAGCTGTGTGACCTTGGTACAGCCGCAGGTGCTTACCAGAACCACCAGGCAGCAGAGAAACGATAGGATTCGGGATTTCATCGCAGGAACCTCTTTTCAAGTATTGTGCTGTTTTTACGTTGTGCAGGAGCAAATGGCCGCCCGTTGATTTTTGCGGCGGGAATGCTTATAATGGCTGTAAAACCTCTTAATGAACGTATCATAGCACCGAATCCGAAGGAGCACCATAGCATCCTGCGTAAGTTGAAAATAATGTCAGATGCCGGATTTGGATGGGAAAGCGGGTCTCTCTATGCAAAACATTTTTATCGGTTCGATTATCAAGCAGCGGCGGAAAGAACTGAAGCTGACACAGGAGCGCTTGTGTGATGGCATTTGTGATCCGGTGAGCCTGTCCCGAATCGAAAATGGAAAGCAGATGCCCAGCCGCAGCATCATGAATGCCCTGCTCCAACGGCTGGGCCTTCCGGATACCCGTTATTATGCGCTTTCGTCCAAGCATGAGCTGGAGATCGAAGCATTGAAGAAAGAGATCGTCGGATGCAATGTGACCCGTGATGTTCAACATGGGTTTGAACAGATCGAACGTTTGAAAAATATAGTGGATGCTGATGACCGGCCGACACAGCAATTCATCCTGCGGTCAAAAGCAGTGCTGGGCGCACTGGATAAGCGATATGGATTGGATGAGCAGATCCAGCTTTTGATGGATGCGATCCACTTGACGATCCCGGAGTTTGACTTGAAAGGAATCGAGCAGTGGCTGTATTCCTTTGATGAACTGAAAACGATTATCCAGATCGCCAATGTGTATTCGAACTTTGAAAACAATGAACAGGCTGCGAATCTGTTCGAACAATTGCTCCGCTACACGCGTCAACACCATCAGGAGATCATTACATCCGGCGGGCTTTCTATTTTGATCTTATATAACTATGCCCGTGTTCTGGACTTGAGCTGCCGCTATGCAGAAGGTGCAGAAATTGCGAAAGAAGGGCGCGACTCGTGCATCAAATATGGGCATTATCAAACACTGCCCGGCTGCCTCGAAGTTTATGCGGAATGCTGCTATCATCTGGGAAAAACGGAGGAGAGCACCGAAGCGTATCATCAGGCCTACTATCTTTGCAAACTGATCGGACGAAAAGAAGATATCGAGATCACCAAAGCCGAAGCAAAGAAATATCTGAACATTGAGTTCCAATAGAGAATAACAGAAGAGGACTCCGGCAAAGCTTTGATGGAACTTTGCCGGGGTCATGCTTTAGCCTTTTTTGTTCTTCTGCCAGATGCGGTACAAGCCATCGGTGATGAGGGTCTCGCGGTAGAGAATGTTCGTGTGGCAGGCTTCGCGGATGGTGCGGGGCAGATTGCCGGTGGCGTAGAATTTGAGCTCCGGGCCGAGTTCGGCGCGGAAGCGCTCAGCCAGTCCGTCCAGCAGGCTGGCGGTGCCCAGCACGAAACCGTTCTGCAGGCAGGCGGCGGTGTTCTTGCCCAGAATGGAGGCTGAAGCCGGTGCCGAAAGGTCGATCTGTGGCAGCTGGGCGGTCTTCTGGACCAGCGCCGCCTGCGACAGCTGCGGGCCGGGCAGGATGACGCCGCCCACAAGCTCCTGCTTCTCGTTCACAGCCATGATGGAGATGGCTGTGTCGGCGGAGATGACGGCCAGCGGGCCGGGCGTCTCGGCCAGCGCGGCAACGGCGCCACACAAAAGCTCTGCACCCAGCTGGGCCGGATTGTCCAGCCGCAGCTTGATGCCGCTCTTCAGGCCCGGACCAACGGTCAGGAAGCGAGCAGAGCAGAGCATCCGCAGCGCCGCCAGGACGCGGCCCGTCAGCGCGGGCACGACACTGCCCAGAATGCCTCCCTCGATGCGCTCGGTCTGGACGCGGTACAGAGAGAGCAGATTCAGCAGATCCATGGCATATTCGTCAATAGTCGCTGCTGCGTCGGAGTGCAGACGCCCGCTGAATTGCAGGGCGTCGTGTTCGTATCCGGCGATGGTGATGTGTGTGTTGCCGATGTTGACCGTCAGGATCATGGTCGGGGGCCTCCTCTGCCTCTATAATGTAATTATATAATATAACAGCGCCCGCAAAACTGCAAGCTCCCCTTGGAAAAGGGGAGCCGGGACGGCCGTGGCCGTCCCGGAGGGGTTCAATTTTCTGCCCGAACGCAGCAATTTGAAGTTTTTTGAAAAAACTTGTAAAAAAGTGTTGACATCTACCCCGGTGTATGGTATTATACTTGAGCGCCAAGCGCTGAGACAAAAGAATGACTTCTGAAGCCTCAGCTGAGAAGCGAGAGAAAAGAACCAATAGACGCTGAAAGATTCCAGTCAGTTCTGAGAAATCGGAAGCGATCCAAGTTCAAAACGTTCGAAACGCTTCGAAAAAAGTGCTTGACAAAAAATCACTTCTGTGATAAAATAATTAAGCTGTCAGCCGGTCGGCTGAGGCGCACAGGACCTTGAAAATTGAACAATATCGAAAAACTTGTAACGGAACCTATTTTCGTGTTGGAAAAACACGGTAAACAATTCCAAACAAAGTAATTCACACAGGACGCAAGCGATTGCGTACTGAGCGAAAAAGATTTAACACTTTTAAGTGATAAATATCATTTATAAAGAGTTTGATCCTGGCTCAGGACGAACGCT